>NZ_VSJH01000007.1:0-2208 GCF_008124495.1 Pseudomonas sp. CK-NBRI-02
AAGCCCGATACGCGCCGCTCACGGCCGTCTTCCCAGAGCGAGACCATGTCCACCTGCTCGCCGGGCTCAAAGCCCAGGCGGCGGATGTCAGCTTCGTTGACGAACACCACCTCGCGTAGGCCGAACACGCCCCGGTAGCGGTCGTCCAGGCCGTACAGGGTGGTGTTGTACTGATCGTGCGAGCGCAGGGTCTGCAGAATCAGATCGGGCCGCTCGCCACGCTCGAGCACGGCCTCGTTGACCAGGTGCACCGGCAGTTCGCTGGGCGTGAACTGGGCCTTGCCGGTGGCGGTGTTCCATTCGCGCTCGGCCGCCGCGTTGCCCAGGTGGAAACCGCCCGGTTGCTGCAGTCGGGCATTGAAATCCTGGAAGCCCACGATGGTGTCGGCGATCAGGTCACGGATGCGGGCATAGTCGCCGATCACCCACTCCCAATCGATTGGATGATTGCCCAGGGTCGCCTTGGCCATGCCGGCAATGATCGCCGGCTCCGAGCGCAGGTGCGGCGAGCGGGGTTTGAGCTGGCCGTGGGAGATGTGCACCATGCTGAACGTGTCTTCGACCGTGACGCCTTGCGGGCCTTCGGCCTGCAGGTCGATTTCGGTGCGGCCCAGGCACGGCAGGATCAACGCATCACGGCCGGTCACCAGGTGCGAGCGGTTGAGCTTGGTGGCGATGTGCACCGTCAGTTCGCAGTTGCGCAGCGCCGCGTGGGTACGCGGAGTGTCTGGTGTGGCCTGGGCGAAGTTACCGCCCAAGGCGATGAACACCTTGGCGCGTTTCTCTTCCATGGCCTTGATGGCGAGTACTGCGTTGTGCCCATGCTCACGCGGCACCTCGAACTGGAAGCGCCACTGCAGCGCATCGAGCAGTCGCGCCGGCGGCTGTTCGTCGATACCCATGGTGCGGTCGCCCTGCACGTTGCTGCGTGAACTGGGCCTTGCCGGTGGCGGTGTTCCATTCGCGCTCGGCCGCCGCGTTGCCCAGGTGGAAACCGCCCGGTTGCTGCAGTCGGGCATTGAAATCCTGGAAGCCCACGATGGTGTCGGCGATCAGGTCACGGATGCGGGCATAGTCGCCGATCACCCATTCCCAATCGATCGGATGGTTACCCAGGGTCGCCTTGGCCATGCCGGCAATGATCGCCGGCTCCGAGCGCAGGTGCGGCGAGCGGGGTTTGAGCTGGCCGTGGGAGATGTGCACCATGCTGAACGTGTCTTCGACCGTGATGCCTTGCGGGCCTTCGGCCTGCAGGTCGATTTCGGTGCGGCCCAGGCACGGCAGGATCAACGCATCACGGCCGGTCACCAGGTGCGAGCGGTTGAGCTTGGTGGCGATGTGCACCGTCAGTTCGCAGTTGCGCAGCGCCGCGTGGGTACGCGGAGTGTCTGGTGTGGCCTGGGCGAAGTTACCGCCCAAGGCGATGAACACCTTGGCGCGTTTCTCTTCCATGGCCTTGATGGCGAGTACTGCGTTGTGCCCATGCTCACGCGGCACCTCGAACTGGAAGCGCCACTGCAGCGCATCGAGCAGTCGCGCCGGCGGCTGTTCGTCGATGCCCATGGTGCGGTCACCCTGCACGTTGCTGTGGCCGCGTACCGGCGAGAGGCCTGCGCCAGGCTTACCGACGTTACCGCGCAACAGTTGCAGGTTGACGATTTCCTGGACGGTCGGCACCGAGTGACGATGCTGGGTCACGCCCATGGCCCAACACATGATCACCCGCTCAGCCTTGCGGTACATGCGTGCGGCCAGCTCGATCTCAGCCAGGCTCAGGCCGGACTGCTCGACGATATGCTCCCAGGAGGTCGCATCCACCGCTGCCAGATAAGCCTCCACGCCATCGGTATGCTCGGCGATGAAAGCGTGGTCGAAGACGGCCGGCTCGCCCTTGGCCTGGGCCTCGCGTTCCCACAGCAGCAAGAACTTGGCGATGCCGCGCATGACCGCCATGTCGCCGCCCAACGCCGGGCGGAAGTACGCAGTGTTGGTCGGCTCCGAGCCGTTGCTGAGCATTTCGAAGGGGTGCTGCGGATGCTGGAAGCGCTCCAGGCCACGCTCCTTGAGCGGGTTGAAGCACACCACCTGGGCACCGCGCTTGACCGCTTCGCGCAGCGGTTCGAGCATGCGCGGGTGGTTGGTGCCGGGGTTCTGACCGATGACGAAGATCGCGTCGGCTTCCTCCAAGTCATCGAACACCACAGTGCC